>CAYLLS010000002.1:0-18536 GCA_964385015.1 uncultured Myxococcales bacterium
TTACATTAAAGTCTTTTAATATAAAAGGGATGATAGAAGGCCTTCTGAATAAAAATTTTCTCTACCCTACCACTACAAAAAGGAAAAGTCTCCTCAATGCGGGTGGTTCGATAATAATTGATGGTAGGAAAGTGTTTAATAATTATGCTATGATTTTAAAAGGGGAAACAGACCTTGTTGATATGAAAAGTATCAAAATAAATATTAGCAAAATTAATTGGTTTATTAATAGAGTAGAAGAGGTGACTGTGATGGGGAGTAAGGAGTCAACGGCAATATATGATTCATTTCTTTCGTTAGGGAAAGAAATTTATATTTATTCAACATATTTTCCAGATACAATAGATGCTTTGAAATATGTGACATATATAGGGTTTCCTAATTTGGTTCTGGACTTTAACATTTATCGTGAACAAAGCAATGGTTGATCCGTTACTTACATCATTGGCAGCACAAGGTGCAGTTGGAGCCATAAAATTATTTAGTGCTTGGTATAGAAATGCATATGGGAATAGTTCTAATAATGATCAATTTAATTCATATGTAAATGATAATCTGGGTCTTAAACGAGAAGTTTATACTGATAAAGATGGCAAAAGACATGTTAGGACTGGACATTTGACCGATGAAAAATCGTTAAAAAGAAGTAAAATGGTTACAGAATTAATAAATAATTCACTAGAAGGCCTTACTAATATAGGAAGAAAAAGTCATAATCAGTTACACCAATATCAGAATATTATTAATAATTTATCATTTCCAGATAATGATGAGTTAGTACAGGATTTAAAACGAGCAAGAATTGCAAATATAGAAGATAAAACAGATACGTTTAGAAAAGTTAATCAACAATTACAAGACGAGCGTTTTAATAAGACTGCTGGAAACTTGTTAAACATGTTAGGCCAATCAGGTCATTTCAATAGTTCTGGTGGAAATCAGTTATTGGCTGATTTATACGAACGGAACCAAAGATTGAACATAGAAGGTGCATATAAAGCAAATGAATATGTGAATAGATTAAAAAATCAAGATATTGATCTTCAGAATAAATATAAACATAGATATTATACTGATATTAGAGAGCTTCAGCGCCTAGACGGCAGTGATTTAGAAACACAAAGATTTATGGCTAATGAAAGTAGGCGTGCTAATAGACAAGATCCAAAAACAAGTTATTTGTCTGATGCTCTGGATGTGGCTGCAGGTGTAGGAAGTAAGATGCTTGGATCTAGAGAAAGAAAGTTGGATAGGCAGGAACGTGAAAGAGAATATGATGAGCGTGAGGCTAGGCGCATGGAACGCAAAAGAAATTGGTATTAATTTTATGTTTTAGTATTTTGTTGATATTATTATTTTTTAAAATGTTAATTTGTATTTTTATCGATTCCATTTTTTAAAAAAAAAGAAATTTGTGTATGTGGGGGTAAATATTAATATGAAAACTAGATCAATGATGAGTGGGGTTGCTGAGCACCTAAAAGATAATAATATATTTAAAAATCTCTTAAAGACATATGAGTCTGGCTACCAATCAGAAATGAAAGATGAATTAGCTATGGAAAATATTCATATTCAAGAAAAAGAACATCAGATGGCTGATGCTCAAGCTGCAAAGGATCAGCTAATGCCATATATAGTTAATTTTATAAAATCAAAAGATATGGAAGAAAAAGCTGGTTTAGCTGCAAATATTATAGGAAGGTATAATGCTGATACTGGAACAAATATAAAATTTATTAAAATAAATCCAAGTAATCTTAGTCAAATATTTGTAGAAGGTGATGATGGGAGCCCGGAATTAATTGATGTGGTAGATCATTTTGGCAGCAAAAATATGTTAGATCGGTATAAAAATCTAGAAAAATCAAAAATTGATGCAAATGCTGAATATGCGAAACATAAGGCGGCTAAGCAAGCAGAAACTGATGTTAAGGTTAAGGCTGATTTAACGGAGATACGTGCAAAATTAATAGAAGCTAAAACAGTTGTAGCTCAATTTGGGCAAATTAAAGTAACTTTCAATCGAATACCAAGAGTAAGAGGTTGGTTTAACAGCGATAATAGAATAAAAATAAATGGGTTAAGAAGGGAAATGTTTGAATTATTCCATGGTGCTGGGATAAATATGTCTGGACTGGGGGAAAAGGAATTTAAGTTTATAACTGATGTAATGCCAAATACAAAATCAACACAACAAGATATTGATTATTATGTAAAAGATGTATCTAAAAAGATAGATCATAAAATTGCAACAATTGATAAAAGATTAGATTTTATAGATGCTAAAGAAAATTATGATGTAAACGCATACCGTGAAGCAGATGAATTAGAACATGTTGCTGATAAAGCATTAGATAATAAAATTCCAGATAACGAAGCAGATATACAAGAAGCCTCGAGTGAACAGGCACAGGCATATCTTGAAAATGTCGAAAAATTGCTTGCAGCAAAACAAAAAAATAAATAAACTTGTAATTTGTTAATTATATTTTATATAATCAAATTGATAAACAATAATATTTTTTTTAAAAAAAAATAGGATGATTTAAAATGCCATATGATACTGATAGCATTGAAAAAGAACAAAAAGTCGATCTTGAGGCAGAGAAAAAAATAAGAGAACGCGCGTATGAATTTTCAAAAGAACGTAAAGCCTGCATGAATAAAATAAAGAAAATGTCAGTAGCCTCGAAGAAAGATTTGCGAAACAGAAAAATAGGATGATTTAAAATGCCATATAATAATAGTAAGGAATTTATTTACAACGGCACAAAATATCCACCTGTTGATGGGAATACATCTTTAGAAGAATTAGAAGCTATAGCAAATAAAATGAAACAAGATAAAACTTTAAAAAGCATGGTTTATCGTGGAGCAACATACCCTGCTTTAAGTAAAGATTTATCTATAGATAAACTTTATGAAATAAAAAGAAAATTAGAAAAAAATGGAATGAGTTTTGGAGATTCTGATGATGTAATTTTGCAAGATGGTGGGGAGAATAGCAAAATTATAAATAAAATGAAAAAATTTGGTAAATATTTAAAAGATAATATTGCAGGTTCTGCAATTAGAGGTGCTTCTGGAATACTGGACACACCTGCAGTTATTGCAAATTTAATGTTAGCTGTTAAAGATTATACAACCAATAGTAAATCAGATCAATTTCCATATCTTGGCGAACAAATAGCAAGAAAAATAAATAAATTAATTGATGCACCGGACAAGACAGGCAGGGTGGGGAAAGCGATTGAAGCTGCTATTGGTATTCTTGGATCTGGTGGGGTAGGCGGATTGGCAAAAACATTAGGAAAACGTGGTGCTAAATTATTGAGCAAAAAAATAATTAAAAATTCAGCTAAATCAATGTCTAAAGATATTGCTAAACCTTTAGCTACAAAAATTGCCAAATCAGCAAGTTATGGTGATAAAGAAATAAAAGAAGCTACAAAATATTTAAGTGGTATAAATTATGAAAAAGTTATTAATCGTGTAACAAATGCTTTAGGTGGTTCCTTGAAACCTGCAGATGTTGCTAGTGGTACTGTTCAACAATTACTTTATGATGAATTAATTAAAGATAATGTCGGGGCTATCACCTCTGGGGTAACTTCTGGAATCATTGGAACATTGCTTACAAAAATGTTTAGAAAAGTAAACACAGGTTCAATAAAGAAAACAATATCTAGTAATATTGATACTGATTTAATTGAAAGTGGAAAAAATATTTTAAATGTTGATATACCAATTGCTCGTGCCTTAAATAATCCTTCTAAATTCCAAAAAATTTTAATAGATGGATTAGGAGCCTTGCCAAAAACTGGTGCAGCCATAGGAAAATCAGATAAACAAATATCAAAGGCAATAGGTAAGGGAGTTAAAAATATTTCTAGTAATATAGGAGAAAAATCTACAGATATTAGAATTAATAAATTATATAATGATTTAAACAAATCAATTAAACATCGGCCACATGCTGGGATTAGGAATTCAGCTAAAATGATTGATAAAATAGAAGCTGAACGTGCTAATATAATATCTGGGGATAAGGCACCTATGAGTAATGCACATCCATTGCTAAAAGGATTTTCTGATAGGGTAAAATCAAAGAAACCAATAACAATTAATGAATTATTAGAGCATAAAAAAAGAATTAACAATGCAGTATTTGGGAATGAAGGTGGTGCTGATAAAGGTGCATTAAAAGCATTGGGGCAGGAAATATCTCAAGATATTGAAAGCTATGGGTCCAAACATCCAGCTTTTAAAAAAATATATGAAGATGTTAATAAATCTTTTATGATCAATAAGAAAATAGAAGATTATGAAGATCTTATTACTAAATTGTATGATTCTAAAGGAAATATTAGTTATACTAAATTAGGTAATACACAAAAAACCCTTCAGGACAAAAAACAACTCGAAAAATTATTAGGACCAGAGTCTTATAAAAAATTTAATAATATTATTGATTTTTCTAAAAAAATTAGTGCCAACACCACTGCTATAAATCCATCTGGGACTGGGATTGCAAGTGAAACATTTAAAATGATAAGGGAACTTGGTACATTAATGAATACTCCTAAAAAATTAATAAGCAAAGTTGGTGGGATGCTGTTTGGTGATACTGCATTACAAAAATTTTTTACTGATCCAAAGATAGCAAATAAGTTGATTGATTTTACAAAAAACCCAACAAATTTAAAGGCAAAAAGATTAGATAATTTTATGTTGATGAATTATGGAATAAGCTTAAAAAATATATTACAAGACAGCAAGCAAAATGAGTAATTATTGTTATTTAGAGCACATGATAGCATATGAAATGGACTTGATAAAATCAGGCGCATCATCAACTGAATATGCCAAATGTTTACATAATGCATCATTAGAGTCTATGAATTATTTTTTTGATATTAATGCAAAACTGTATCCTCATAATAAACATTGTTGTATTATTAGTGGGAGTGGATATTCTTTGGATAAAAAAAATGGTTCTAGTGTTTTTTTTATCAATTTTGTTAATCCCAAAATAATTATAATGAAAAGTGGTAACCCGAAAGGTGCTAGAGACATCAACGTTGATCTTTTTTTAAAAAAATCACAAGAATATCCTTATGAGGAAATAAACGGATTATATGTTGAAGGGCCTAAGGAGAGTAAAAAAAAATGTGTTTTAATTACCTTGTATTCTAGTTTTTCTAAAACTAAAATAAATGATGGGTTTACATTAAACTGTTCATATAGATTAGAAAGTATAACAGCTGAATTTAGAATTAAAATTTTAAATATGGAACAATCAAAAAAACAAGGATCAATGAATGGAAGAAATTCCATATTATTTTTTTTTGATGCAAATGTTTATATGAATAAGTCTGATGCAATTGCTAGCCCCAAGGCAATAACTGGTGCAATTGCTAATTTTTATAATCCAAAATCTAACAAGGCAACTACACATGTTTGTCCATTTAAATAAGGCTATAAGCATAATTATTTGTATGGGATTATTTTTTTATCCTGTGGCAGCATTTCCAATGAAACAAAAAAAGGTTGAAATTACTGAAAAACAAAATACTTCACAACCAATAAACGATGAATTATTAGAACCACTAATATTACAATCCACTGGAAGCGAAGCAATTATTGAGCAGCATGAAAGCCATGATATAGAAGTATTGATTCCTTTATTGAAAGGATTAACTGAATTGCAAGAATTAAATATTTCTGAAAATCAGAATTTATTTAATTTTAAAAATGCATGTTTTTTTCTAGGGGGCATTGTTCAAGCATATGTAACTTCGTTATTATTTATTAACAATGCAAATATAGATGGTCTATATCATTTGAACAGTGTTGCTACAGGAATGGGATTAGGAATTCCGACAGCTGTATTGTTATCTGTTCCCATGAGCATGAAGCTAAAAGAAGAAATTACAGAATTAGTTAAATTAATTTTAAGTAAAAAACAATTTAGACAAAAAATAAATTGTATATATAAGGTAACAATAGCTGGAACAGCTATAGCTATAGTTTTTGGAGAATTGGCTGAATCATTTGCATTGTTTAGTGAAATAGCAGGTGGTCCTGGAGAAGAAACAAGTGATCTAGAAAAATGGGGTGTATTCCCGTTATATGCTTTGGGGACAGGATTAGGAACATTAAGTGAAAAAAGTCATAAATTAATTAAGGCTTATTATTCTGTAAATAGAAAAGAAGCTATTATAAGACAAAAATATCTAAAACATATAATAAACGCAATTCGCAAAAGTATGTGCGGCTTGATGAATATGGATGCTAAACAATTAGAAAAAATAAATAAAACATTTATAGACATCTCTGGTATTAATGTTTTAAAAAACAAAGAATTAATTATATTATCATTATTATATTCAGCAATTAACTCTAATCTAAAATTAAGCCCTATAACCAATAAATTAATGAAAACTAATTTAAGAATTAGGAAAATGGCATATATATTTGGGTTGTTATCTGTAGTCCCTAATGCTTTTATTGGGTATGCTGTATCGAATAAAATACTAGAAAACCATGATTCAACAATTGTAGGTACGGTTTTATATCATGGCATTGCTTCATTTTTAACAATTGTGCATAGTGCAAAATTTGCAAAAAAACTATCAAATGCAATTAAATTTGCTCATAATTATAAAACTGGTAGTATTTTACCATTAACCCAAAAGCTAAATAGTCTAAATAAAAATATTCGCATGGTAACAGTGGTTTTAAGTTATCTTGTAACAATGTTTTTATCCCAAGGGGTAGGATTTTTAGCTTATGAACAAGCAATAGAATTTGGATTTATTGAGAATGAGGCTGCATTGTTTATTTTGTTTATCATGACATCTATGATAACTGGAATAATAACTGGAGATTATTTGCAAGAGGGGCTCATAAAGATGATTGAATATTTAAAGACTACAGATAGTGATAGCAAAAAATCTATAATAATGAAAATCAACAATTTTTTATATAAATCAATTAAAAGAATAAAAACGTTAAGCAATTATAAACTAAAAGCATTAAGTAACATCATGGAATTGCCTGAAGATTCGTTTATTAAAATTATAGGTAATTTAATGGTGCCAACAGAAAAGGATGTTAATGATTTAGTACTTGGGGCATTGGGGATATTTGCTGCAAAAGAGTTTTAATATGAATGAACATGGACTGTATGAAATTTTAAAAAACAAAAATCTAGAAGAATGGGGATGGTCTATAAAATCAATTTTAAATACATCTAAATTTAAAGTAATTGATTGGGTGAATAAACAATTTATTAAATGTTGTGGGCCTGCTATTAGCGAAGTAAGATTAATGTTTTGTATTAATCTTGTTGGGTATTTATTTAATGTTAACAATAATTTTTTAATAAATACTAATATTTTTTCTCATTGTATCTCTAAAGATTTTTTCAGTTCAGAACAATATTATAAAACAATGTATGCTGTTCTTACTTTTTTTGGGATGCCAGATATACATAGGGGGCAAATTAAATCTGTTTCATTATTACATCGTATGTTAATTAAAAATAATGGAAATTACTTTAATGTTTTTTATAGCAACAAATCTTCGAACACACATGGGAAGCATAGTTTTCATTTAGTTAAAAACGAGTTATGCGAGCTATTTCAGTCTTCTAGACATTATGCTGTAAATAAATATGTTCCTGATGATAAATTTGGAGTAAACCATAGTCACAATATTTCTTTAATATGGTTTAGTGCTGTAACTGATGATGTTTTAACAATTGATGATATGGGGAATTCTACATTTAGTAGTTTTTTATATTTTAAGGACATAGAAAAAAAAAATAATATTCCATATGATTTAGAAGCAGCTCCAGAATTGATTAATGACAACATTGTTAGTGTTCGCGAGATATTGAATAAAAAATATATAAATAATTATATATTCAATTCAGGTGCTAAAAGACAATTGGATAAATTTAGTAAATATTTATTAAGTGATACGGCTAACGTATGTGTAAACAGTAAAAAAATAATTACTGATTACTTAAAATATGCAGTTCGACTATCTTATTTAACTTCTAATAATGGAATAATAACAAAATATGGGGTAGATTGGTCATTAAGCATAATTCTTTTGTCGTTGAGAAATTTAGAAAACAATGTATTAAAAAACCTTAAATTAGATAAAATAAATAAAAATGCGAGTGCAACATTATCTAAAATAATTGAAATGATAAAATTTAAAAAACACAGGCTAAGTGATAATTCTATAACATTAAGAAACGTAAAAAGATTTATGAGGCCACATACATTAGATGAAATAATGACATCTATTGATTATTTAGTTAAACATAAAAAAATAAAAACTATTGATAGAGCAAAGGGGTCTGTTGAAATAGAACTGTTAACAGGATAATTTATTATGAAATCAACAATAAAAAACATAGAAGCTGGTATAGCTAAAATACCAATAAAAATATTTATTTTTGGGAACAATGGAGTTGGCAAAAGTTATTTTGCTAGCAAATTCCCAACTCCTGTTTTTGTTAATGTCGAAGATAATATAAACCACTTGAATGTGTCTAGATTTTCATCTAGATCTTTATGGAAAACTATTGAATTTGTAAAATCATTAATAGAAGATAAACATAATTATAAGACTATTGTTATAGATACTATAAGTAAATTAGAAATGTTTGGAAAATCTGAAGCATGTAAGGCTGTAGGGGTCAGGGATATATATAGTCATTATAATCGTGGGGCTAGTCAGCTAACATTAATGATGGAAATGCTGCGTTGTGAATTAGAAAGATTATTATATAAAAGAAATATGAATATTGTACTATTATCCCATTGTAAAGAAAGCGAAATTAGTCCAATAGATGGGGCTCCATATCATCAAATAGTCCCAGCTATGTTATATACTACTGCTTCTGTGTTTACGAGTTGGTGTAGCATTGTTGCTTATGTAAAATTATCGTATAAAAATTTAAACAGTTCAAATAGCAGATTAAACAATAATGTTGAAATGGGCAGGACTTTAGAATTTGGAAGTTTAAGGTATAAGGATGTTAAGAATGTGTATAGTCTAGAAGATACAAAGAATATTACGTTATCAGCTGAAAACTTATTTTCTATGATTCATAAATTCTATGATACAAAAGAAATAAAAACTGCAAAAGCAGATATAAAAAAAATAAAAAATGCAAAAGCAGATGTCTCTTAAAAAAAACATTGATTTATTTATTGAAAAAATAAATGCAGCTACATTTGTTAGTCGAGCTAGGAATTATTTAGGGGCAAGTATAATTGGGCATCATTGTTGTAGATTTATATGGCTTGAGTATAATAATCAAGATGATACCATTTTAGATGCAAAAACTAATAGAATATTTTCTATTGGCAAGATGTATGAAGATGTAGTTGCTAATGAAATTAATTTATTGGTTAAAAATAAAGTTATTAAAGACATAAAATATCAAATAGAGTATCAAAACGATATTATAAAAGGCACAGCTGATGCAGTTATGACGTTTAATGACAATAAGAAAATATTAATAGAAATTAAAACTATGAATGATGCATCATTTAAAAATTTAATAAAAAGCAATATTTTTTCAGCAATGCAAATTTATTTTAATCAATGTCAAGCTTATATGGGATTGTCTAAAATTCCCAATTGTTTAGTATTGGTAGTGAATAAAAATACATCACAATATTATCATGAACGCTTAATATTTAACAAACAAGTTTTTCATGGATTAATAGAAAAAGCTAAATTTGTTATTAATAGAAAATCAGCCCCATTTGGTCATACAATTGGAACTAACAAATATTTTAGATGTAATATGTGCAAGTATGTTGATGATTGCTGGGGAAATAATGGATCATCATTAAAATATATTAAAAATTAATAAGATATAGCTTGTTTTTTTTATTAGGTGTGTTATAAATGTTTTATAATACTTGAGTTTAAATGAGGAGTAAAAAGCAAATGTCTATTAAAAAAAACATTAATTTATCTATGGAAAAAATGAAAGCAATTGCACCCCTTCATCAAGACAGGGATTATATGGGGGCAAGTATAATTGCGCATAGTTGTATTAGATTTGTATGGCTTGAGTATAGAAATCAAGATAGGCCCATTTTAGATGCTATTGACACAACTTATAAAAAAGCAGCTGTTAATAAAATCGATTCATTGGTTAAAAATAAAGTTATTAAAGACATAAAATATCAAATAGAGTATCAAAACGATATTATAAAAGGCACAGCTGATGTTGTTATGACGTTTCATGACAATACGAAAGTATTGGTGGAAATCAGAATTGTGGATGATGAATCATTTAAAAGAATAATAGAATTCGATTTTTATTCAGCAATGCGATTTTATGATCATCAATGTCAAGCTTATATGGGATTGTCTAAAATTGCCAATTGTATAATATTAGTCGTAAATAAAAATACATCAAAATATTATTATGAATACTTAAAATTTGATAGAGATATTTTTCAGGGATTAAGGGAAAAGGTTGAATTCATTCTTGAATTCAACACGCTCCCATCTGGTCATGATAAAAAAGATGCTAGATGTGATATGTGCAAGTATATTAATAACTGCTGGAAAAATAATGGATCATAAATAAAATATATTAAAAATAAATAAGATATAGCTTGTTTTTTTTATTAGGTGTGTTATAAGTGTTTTATAATGTTTATTTTTGGAGTTTGTATGAATAATGGAAAACGACATTTAGAAAAACAAGTTGATAATCTTGTTGGAATGGAACATGAACGGCTAAGATTTTTAGTAAATTGTAAATTAGAGTTTTTGAAACTAATAAGGGAGGAGGGAATTGGAAACAAGATAATTCATGCATTTACGGCAATCATATTTTTTTGTTTTTATGTATGTAAAACACTTGTATTGTGTTTTTGTTTCTCAAAATCCTTAATATTGATTGCTATATTATATGTTAAAGGGATATTCAAGAAAAAACATAGCGATCATTCATTTTCAATATTGGGTATTGGATGTGTTATATGTTGTGTTGTAATGATTCTAATAATGATGGTTATGATAGGGGTAAGTTATGGATTTATTTAGAATAAGTATTGATTGCTGTAATTTAATGAATTCAATAACTGAAACACCTTGTATTGATTATGATACCTTTTTCCCCATGAAATCCTACGGGGAATTTTTTGGAATTAGATTAAATATTAATGTTATAAAATGTATGTATGATTTTTATGATGTTTTTGATTCATTAAACGATTTTATAAAATTATGGTTATTATTTTAATAGGGGTGTAATATAAAATGGAAAATTTTAAAGAACAATATAGAATACTAAAAATAGTTGGGCAAAAAAAAAATAATAAGTCTTTAGTTTATGGGTATGCCAGGGTTTCAACACGAACCCAATTTAAATCTTTAAAAACACAACATGATGAATTGGTAAACTATGGTTGCAATATCATATGTGTTGAGTATGGATCAGCAAGGGGCTATGATTATAGGAGCAGATCAGGATTAGTTCATGTATTGCATGAAATGAAAAAAGATAATATTATTGCATTTACTAAACTTGATAGATTAACCAGGTCATCACGTGCTTTACACGAGATTATAGGATTTTTGATTGAAAAGAAAATGGGATTTTCATCTATTGCTGAAGGGTTAATTTGCAATAATTCTCTTGGCAGATTTGTAATGTCTATGTTGGCTGCTTTAGCTGAATGGGAAGGTGATAATATTAGACAACGAGTTAGGGATGGAGTATTAAGAGCCAAAGAACGTGGTGCAATATTTGGTAGGGGGGCTCTATTCACAAAGAAACAAGTTGAAGACATTAAGGATCGCAGGGCAGAGAACCCAAGACTTTCTATAAGAGCATTGGCTAGAGCATTTTGTTGTAGTCCAGCAACAATTGTACGTGCATTAAAAGGAACAATAGTTGTAAAAAACGAACCTGTGGCACCAATAAAAGATAAAGATGTAAAGGAAACAATAGTTGTAAAAGAAGAGCCTGTAGCACCAATAAAAGATAAAGAGGCTTTAGATACAGTTCCCAAACCTGTGCATCAATAAAAAATAAAAATATTTCCAAGAAAATAAACTATTACTAAAAAAGGAGGACAGCAATGGATAATGAAGGTCAAATAATATTCTTAATAATACTATCAATAGTATGTTTAATATGTGGGTCGGCTTGTGATCTAGCGATGTTTAGTGCAAAATCAAATATCATAAAATCTATTTTTTTTTAAAATTGCATATAAATAAGAAGCCCCTTATAGGTTATAAAAACCTATAAGGGGCTTCTTACGGTGTTGTGATGAATTAGGTTACTATGTTAATATTTATTTCATAAATATATTTAAAATAAATAGTAACAATAATAATTATTTTATTTATTACTAAAAAGGTACATCTGACTCTTCATTGTATGTAAGATTTGTAATTGTTGTACGATTGGGTAATTTTTTGTTTGCATGTTCTTCGCTTTCTTTATTTGTTTCTTGTTCTAAATCTTTTTCGTTTCCAACTGTATTTTTTATAAATAAATATCTAATCATTAAGGCAATTATTTCTATTTTTTTTGTTTTAATTCCAGCATCGTTTGTCCATTCATTTATATTTAACTTTCCCTCTATAAATATTTGAGAACCTTTTGTAAGTGTTTTTAATGCAGTTTCTGCTAATTTCCCAAAACATTTAATATCAACCCATATAGTTTTTGGAATCCATTCATCATTTTTTTTATATGTTGATCCGATTGCTAATGGGAAATAGCTTACTATTGTTTTTGATTGATCAAGATTAGTTGAAGGTGATGCTCCTACGTGTCCTATCAATATAACTTTATTTATTCCTAACGACATGTATCATTCTCCTAGCGCTAACATAACAACTAAGATGGCCCAAAGTTGTTATGCTGATGCCATATACATTTAATTATTCTGATTGATTTTTTTTAGTTTTTGGGCCAATATGTTCAGCATGTAAATCATCTATTTTTTTCTGACTAATATCTTGATGATACTTTTTAAAATCAGTTAAACATTCAAATATATCTTTTATTATAGCGATATCTTTAATTATTTCCTTGTATGTATTTCTTGCATTAACTCCTTCTTTTGAAAAGAACATCATAATACCTGAAATTTTGCTAGCTGCAAAACTTAGTAAATTTTGTAGTTTTTGCATTTTACTATTTCCTTTGTCATAAGACATTATGTTATAAAATTACGTTAGGTTTATTTGTATTTTATTTGCAAATTGTTTTTCTAGTTTATTTGCCATTTGTGTTATTTCTTCTTCCGATTCTCTTGCAGGCGTTAAAACCTCTGAATCAAATGTACATCTTATTTCTGGATCGATCATTTCTTTAGTAATGGATCTATATGCCTTCTTCCAAACCTCATAACTTTTGATTTTTCTAACTAATTCTTTTGAAGTATATAGGCTATACTTTGAATATACTGAAAAAATTATATTTCTTGCGGCTTGTGGCAAGATTTGTCTATCAGGGATGAAGTCTAGTAGTTCAACGTCTTGATCAGCGGGATACGCTGCAGGACACCTTGCTCCATGAGGCCAAGCAAGAAGTTCGCTATTAAATAATCTTGCATTATGAAAAAATAAGGAATACCCTTGTGCGAAAAACAATAAGTTTTGCATAATTCTTGAGGTTGTCGTATGAACATTTCTTCCGCTGCTTAATAATATCGAAAAATATTGAGTTACCATTTCAACTGATTCAGCTAATGCCCAATCATTTAGCTTCTGACAAGCACGGAAAAGGCTACTTGGTTTACAAGGAAGCGTTGGAAAGCCATGATCAGGATTACTAAATTTCCAAGCATCATGTGGTCCTGATATGGAGGGTGCAACTATACGTTTAGTTTGCCCTTCTACTATTTTTTTCTTTTTTTTGATGGGCATCTTGTATCCATTAAAACATATTTATTCGCTTTTAGTCTTTTAAATTATAAGACTAAATTAACCGTAAGTATATATATTATATTTTCAAATGTAAAGTAATTTTAAACATACCCAGCAAAAAAAACATTATAATTATACATAAAAAGTACTTGCATTGTTTAAAAAACATGCTACCATATAAGATACACCTCAACATTAAGGATTATATTTATGAGAAATTTGATTGGAGCTGAAAAAAGATATAAAGTATTGGTAGATCTTGGAGTTGAACATGTAACAAGATTTAGAAAATATAGAGTAACTACAGATAGAATACAAGAAATAGAGGAACCAATAATTTGTTCTACAAGAACAATAGGGGAATTAACAAATACTCCAAACGTGAGTTTTTATTGTTCTTCTTACAGGGTCATTGTTAATGGAGATGACATGTTTTGTGGTGTGGAGGGATGTTTATATTGGGATCATTTAAGAGAAAAGCACCTGCATCCTAATTGTCTAATACTGACTAGAAAACTTGACTACAAAGCAATAGGAATTCCAGGGGAAGATGGTGTGATTCCAGTGGTATCCCAGGAAGAAATTGAAGACATGGAAATAGCAGCTGAAAAAGATAGCAAGAATATTAAATGGCCAATAGACGACATTAATAATAAAATAGTCGGGCACATAATGTTCGGCATTCTCTTTGAAGATGCATATAATGAGGATTGTATGTAAATAAAAATATTACAATCTATTATAAAAACCTAGGCATTTATTTTAAAGTGTCTAGGTTTTTTAAGTTTTAATGATTCATAATATAAGGGAATTGACATAATAAAACAATACTGCTATTATATATTATATCTACATTGCGGGGTGGAGCAGTTGGAAGCTTGTCGGGCTCATAACCCGGAGGTCGGAGGTTCAAATCCTTCCCCCGCGATATATAAATATTTGACAGCTTTATTCATAATTAAAAGTATTTATTATAAAAAAAATGCATTTATGTGTAAAAAGTACTTGCATTGTTTAAAAAACATGTTACTATAAAGATACACTTTAACATTAAGGATTAATTATGTTTATGAGAAATTTCATTATTGCGTTTATCTGCATATCTTTTATTTTTGCTCCAAATTATCTGGGGGCTACTGACATAGATGCCAATAAGCAAGCACAAGTAATAAAAGAATTAGAAAAAGAAGTAAGTTCATTACGAGAAAAAATAAATAAAGCTTTAGATGAGGACAATGGTTATATTAAAACTTATGTTATTATCCCCGTACTTACGGCTATTAGCATAGCATGTGCTTTTGGGATATGGGTAGTATGGCAAAAAACTGAAATTCAACGTCGTGAACTTGTGGATAATCCTTTGCGTGATGCAAGTGGACGTCTTGATTCAATTGAAGACAATACGCGTGAAGATCGCAGGGAATTTGCTATATATAAAAAAATAATTGTAAAGAATAGGGAGTTAATTGATAGCATAGGTGACAATCAAACAAAAATAAAAGATAACCAACGAATTATTTTAAGGGTTGACTTCAATGTGGATATTAATAAAAAGAGGATTGGTTTATTAGAGAAGGAAGTGCATAAAAAAAATATTTTCATAGAGGAAGTAAAAAAGGTTGTAGGCGAATTAATGGAAAAAGATAAAAAACTTACACAGCAAATTTTAGAAAACCAAAAGATGATTGAAACTAAAGTAACAAAAAAGGAACATAAACCCTCTCTCTTTGCTAACAGATCATTGAATTATGACCCCGAATAAGTAAATCTATACCATATCATGCAAGCCTAGGTGTCTCATTTTTTTGAGATACCTAGGCTTTTTTATTTGGTATAAAAATATTATTTTTTATTTCCTGTAGGGGTTGCAATGTTTCAGAAGCACCTGAATAATTAATTAATAAAAACATTGGCAATTATTAAAATTCTATAGGCAAATGCTATGTTTTCTTTTGTAAAACTTGTTATATATAATTAAAAATAAATACATTAGATTAAATTATTCTAATATTGTTTCTTTTCTTTTTGGAATAAAAAAGTTATATGGTAAGCCGATTATAGGTAATAAGACCAACGCAAGCGCCTTCAAATTAACAAATACACAGAGGCGAATTATTTTAAAATTATTATTAATGGGGTTACTATTGATTGGAAGTTTAACCTTTCTTGGATGCAATATTGATCCATCTCCCAATCCTACTACATACGAAATAGCTCATTCCGATGAGCAATGGAAGGAATTTTTAGATGGGCAGATGAGGGGGAATGATTAATATAAGGCAGGCAGGATGGGAAAAAAACAATAAAATGTTTTTTTAGTTACTGGCATTATGACCAATAATTAGCAATTTCCTTGGTATTGGACAACAATATTCCTGCAGGTGGAGATCTAATAGAGGGTGTGGCAGCAGGGAAATAGTAATTACATAACCAAGTCAACAATGTTTTATTAGCTTAATCAATAGGTTAATGATTCATTGTTGATTTGTTATTTAAAAATCTATAACAATAGAAGGTTTAATGGATATATGAAACATTAGTGAGGATGTTTTTTAAACAATTGTTTGTGGAACACTATAATCAAATGATAAGATGGCATCAATATAATTATAGATTATTTATTATAAATTATTAAGAAAGATCTAAGTTGATTTAGCTTATGAGTTATAAAACAATAATAGTTGCTTTTTTTGTTTTAATAGTTTATGGTATACCTAAGACCCCAACCGGTATTTGCATGTGTATATTAACTTGATACTATTAGAGCATGTATAAAGTTAACCTGTCACAAAAAGGTGTACTGATGAATGAAGATGATGTAAGAATATTTGTAGAAAGCATAGACGTAAAAAAAATAATTGATGAATGTGATGTAAGAAAAATGGCTAAAGAAATAAATTATAAGTTAATAGTCGAGGAACTCGAAATAGAGAAGTTAATATCAAAAATCCTCATACGAGAATTAGTTAAATATATCGATATGGATAAAATAACTGAAGAGATTAGAAGCGCAATAAACGATAAACTAAATCTAAAATCAAGCGCAAGGCGTATTAATCTAAAATCAATATTAAGCAACGCGAAGTTAAAGATAGATGAAAAAATAGAGTAATCACAATGGAACAGAAGAATATAAAGGAGTTCAAAAAAAAACTTAGATAGGCTAATAGATAAAGTTGATATGAGAGAATTATATACACATATCGACATAAGGAAATTAACAATGGAAATCTATAAAAAAGAATTAATTAAAAACATCAATAGAAAAAGAACAACTAAGAAAATTGAAAAGGCAGCAATGTCTGTGATAGAACGTTCAAAAAAATATGGTTTCCCTATGAATTTCAGATTAAGGCAGTTGTTTTATCATGAATTAGCAATAGAAAGAAGAAATTATTATGAAAGTTTCCACGCACAAATAAAGATGATGCGCGAGATCAAAGAAACTGGGAACCCAAACCTTAAAGTAACATTAAGAGATGTGTAAATATAATCAATGGCAAGGATATTTTAATGAGAAAAAACTTAGATAGGCTAATAGATAAAGTTGATATGAGAGAATTATATACACATATCGACATAAGGAAATTAATAATAGAAATCTATAAAAAAGAATTAATTAAAAACATCAATAGAAAAAGAATAACTAAGAAAATTGAAAAGGCAGCAATGGCTGTGATAGAACGTTCAAAAACAACAGATGCAGAACAAGAAGGAGCAATAGAAAGAAGAAATTATTATGAAAGTTTCCACGCACAAATAAAGATGATGCGCGAGATCAAAGAAACTGGGAACCCAAACCTTAAAGTAACATTAAGAGATGTGTAAATATAATCAATGGCAAGGATATTTTAATGAGAAAAAACTTAGATAGGCTAATAGATAAAGTTGATATGAGAGAATTATATACACATATCGACATAAGGAAATTAATAATAGAAATCTATAAAAAAGAATTAATTAAAAACATCAATAGAAAAAGAATAACTAAGAAAATTGAAAAGGCAGCAATGGCTGTGATAGAACGTTCAAAAACAACAGATGCAGAACAAGAAGGAGCAATAGATGCAGAAAACTCTATATTAATGAGGGAGTCGGTCAAAATATGGACATTAAATTCACAAGAAGAAGCAATAGCAAGACCATTATGTATGAATACAGAAATTTTATTATTAACAGAAATTTTATTATTAGATGCACAAGATGCTTACCAAAAATCTATACTCTAGCGCTAAAGAAACTGGGGACCCAAACCTTAAAGAGTCATTGGAAATTGGTAAATTACAGGCTAAAACTACATTGGAAAGAAGATTATGGAGACATACTAATTTAGGGATATTTACATATTTATATGAGAAAAAACAATACAGAAGAATTAGCAAAACAAATAACATCCTTAGCTAAAGAAGGGCTTACCGATGAGATGATCGGAGCTGAATTAGGATTAACTCCTAAAAAATTTAAATTAAAAATTAAAAATAATCCACAATTTAAAGAGTCATTGGTAATTGGTAAATTACAGGCTAAAACTACATTGCATAGAAGATTATGGAGACATACTAATTTAGGGATATTTACATATTTAGCAGCATCAT
>CAYLLS010000002.1:18636-32637 GCA_964385015.1 uncultured Myxococcales bacterium
AGAAGATTATGGAGACATACTAATTTAGGGATATTTACATATTTAGCAGCATCATATTTGGGCATTAAAAAAGATATTCACAAAAATGAGTTCATGGGTATTTTACAAAAAATCATAGAAACAGCAGATAAAAAAACAAAAAAAGATCTTGCGGCATCTGTAAAAATGGGTGAAGTATTGAACTATGACAAAGAGCCAAGCATATAAATATATTTTTAAAAAATTAAAGCAAAACAATATAAACATAAATTCTATAAGGGAACAAGATTTAAGAAAAGCATTAATTCATGATTTTCAATTTGCATATGGATATTATGCGCCACATAAAAAACAAAAAATATTTCATAACCTTGGAAAATCTGCAAAGGTGAGATTATTTTTAGCAGGAAACCGGGTTGGAAAAACCCTATGTGCCTGTGCTGAGGTTGCTATGCACACCACGGGAATTTACCCAAAGTGGTGGGAAGGATATCAGTATAGCAACCCAGTTGAAGCATTGGTAGTAGGGGTTACGGCGCAAACAACACGAGATGTTTTGCAACAAGAAAAATATATTGGCAGGGCTGGAATTAATTTAGGTTTAATTCCAGAACATCTTGTTTTAAAAAAAACAATGATAGGCGGCATAGCTGGTGCCGTGGATACATTAACTATTCAACATATATCTGGTGGTTATTCAACATTATCATTTAGATCATCAGATCAAGGCAGCGCTAAATTTCAGGGATTATCTAAAGATATAATTCATTTTGATGAAGAAATGCCACTAGATTTATTTACTGAAGCATTAACTAGATTGGTATATTTTAAAAAAAAAGCTAAATCAATGATGTTAATTACAATGACTCCAATGCGAGGCATGACTTTATTTTTAGAATCATTTTTAAAAGATAAAAAAGAAGGTATTGTAAATAATAATATGGTATATTTACAAGCTTCATGGTCTGATAATCCATATTTATCAACAAAACAACAAGATGAAATGATTAAAAATTTACCAGAACATGAAACTAAAGCTAGAATAATGGGGATCCCTCATTTAGAATCTGGACTTGTATATCCAGTAAATTTAGATAAAGTATTTATAGAACCAATTAAATTAGCCAATAATTCAAGTTTAGTGTTTAGTATGGATTTCGGGTGGAAAAATCCAACAGCAGTATTATTTGCAGCACTTGATATTCATAGTGAAAATATATACGTATACAAAGAATATTATGTGGTAGAAAAAACACCTTTTGAACATTCTCAAACATTAATAAAATTTGGATGTAACGTTATGAATGGGGTATGTGACCCATCTGGTTTTTATTCATCTCAACATGATGGTAGAAATTTTATAGAACTGTATAGAGAAGCTGGGATCCCATTTTTATATAAGGCTAATAATTTAAAAGAATTTGGCATAATGAATGTATTACAAAAATTAAAAAATGGTTCATTGAAAATATTTAATAATTGTAATCAGCTTAAAGCAGAAATGCTATTATATCATCGTGACAAAAACGGTGCCCCAATAAAAAAACATGATCACCTAATGGATTGTCTAAGATATATTGTATTATCAGGCAAAATCTATGCTAACAACTATGAAACCTTAGTTAAGAGCATCAATGTTGGCCTAGACATATCTTAAAATATCCAAAATATCATAATTCATTACAATAATCAGTAATTCCGTTCTATCCAGGGGATAAGTAAAATATAATTTTTATTTATCTATGGAGGAATTACATGACTTTAGAACAACAAAGTGATGACATAACTGAAATAACTTTCAGATCAGGTCGATTGTTTTACAACGATTTAGACAAAACAAGATCAAACTATTATAAAACAACAAAAGAAATATTAGTGAATAGAATGATCACAGCAAGTGCTCATACTAATCAATTAGCAACTGCAGCTCAAGAAAAAGCTCGTCAAATCTATACATTAATTTACAAAAGAAACGATGCTTACGCTAAAAAATCCTTATCTCTTCAAATGATGGGACTAGGTAGATTATACGATAAAATCAGCAGCGTTGAAACTAAAGACCCATATGGCGGGTAATTTAAATAAACTTACAAATAACAGGATAATAGAATAATATGGCTTCAAAAGTAGTAAATTCAAAAACAACAGATACAGAAAACTCTATATTAATGGGGGAGTTGGTCAAAATATGGACATTAAATGCACAAGAAAGAGCAGCGGACCAAGAAAGATATGCTAATACAATGTCCAATAACTTAGTGGCTCTTGAGGCTTCTGTGCAAGCAAACTCAATGGATGCTTACCAAAAATCTATAGCAGATGCACCTTTAGACCCATTGCTACAAGCTGATGCAGCCGGTTATGCCAATGTTGCTTCCTTGACTGAACAAAAACAAGGTATTTCAGCAGAAAACTCAGCAAAATAATAATATAAATACTTAATAATATAATAGGCAGGATGGAAAATGCAAAATGATAATTTCTATAAATTGGTTGAACAGTCTATAGTAAAAGAATTCTTGATATCTTCAGGTGAGACAATAGCTTTAAATAAATCCAGCCTATCATATTTTAAGGTAGCATCGGACGTATTA
Organism: uncultured Myxococcales bacterium; assembly: GCA_964385015.1. Lineage (GTDB taxonomy): Bacteria > Myxococcota > UBA727 > UBA727 > JABDBI01 > CAYLLS01. Next base: position 21,210 of record CAYLLS010000002.1, read on the forward strand.
ATAAATAATATTATACAAACTAATGGTATATATTCACAACAAAGATCTTATGCAGCAAATAGATTTTTTAATTCAAATGGGCATGGATCCAAGACAATAACAATAAAATCAGAACCTGCTCCTATCCCTAAAAAGGATAACGGAGCTAAACCACAAGCTCCAGTAGCTCCTGTTGAGGATACAACTGGTGTAAGCGACATAGTATAATAAGGAGGAATTAAATGCCATTTCTTATAGATCAAGCATTAAATAAATCTAAAGATGGAACTCCAGGGATAGATAAGGTTATAAGTGAAGAAACAAAGTCATCAAAATCTATTATTAATGGTTTAAATAAATCTATAGAATTTATAAATTCAATGACTTTTAGTATAGTTTTGAATAATTATATGTCTAAGACCACAGAAGAAATTAATGCCAAAGAAATAGTTGATGCTGATTATGCTAATTGTATTATATCTAAAATTGGGTCTTTATAATGCCTGATACATTAAATGATTTTAATAAAACTATTGTAGATAAAACAAATACCTTTGTGGAACAAATAAAGAAGATGACTAATGCTTCAACATCTTCTATTATGACTAAATCATATGAGGGTACATATAGATCATTTCATGCATCTTTAATAAAAGCTAATGAACGCTATATGACAGCATTAGCTGAAAAAAACCCAAAAGAAGCTGCAGAATGGCAAAAATGCATCGCTTATTTATTGAAAATCGAAGCTCAGCATAACAAAAATTATATTGAAATTAAAGCAACACAAAAATAAACAAACAATAACAAGGAAATTTAAACATGACAAATGGACCAGAAATTACTGGAGTAACAGCAGAGCTAGAAGTTAATATATTTGAAAAATTAACTCCTTTATTTACTTCAAGTGTAACTTTTACAAAAGGAGTATTGTCTTCTGTTACGTCAATATTCAAATCTTTAAATGGGTTGAACTATGCAGTTCCAGCGGATAAAATTATAATAGATAAAGCACTTGCGTCTATTTATAAATTAATAGTGGATGATGTACAAAACTCAACAGCAATTAATAATTTTTGGGAAGGTTTTAGTATAGGAGTAAACCCATAACCCTTAAATAAAAAAAACAATTAATACATAGTTGAAAAGCTATAAATTTATATAAAAACAATTTAAACAAATAGGAATTATTATGTGGGTTCAAATATTTAAGAATAACAGTGTGTCAGATGAAAACAAAGTAACAATGCATCAAGCATATTCTGAAACAGTACTAATGACAGTTGATGTTGTCTGTACCTTAATCACTGCCATATTCAAAACTATAAATGAAATAAATAGTAAAAAAGTTAAAACAGATGCTGATAAATTATATGTAAATGAGTTAGCTGTTACATTGGCTAATTTAGTTGATAAAGCTAACGGCAAATTAACATTTGCGATGAATAGTGAAAAAGCTGAAGCACCAATAATTTAATTTTTAGCAAAAAAAAAAGAGTAGCCTAAGCTACTCTTCTTGAAGAATATGAGTAATGAGTCATATCGTTTATCTTAGTTTAAAACCATATCCCATATGCAAACAAAATGCAAGCATATTTTTATATTGCATATTATTTATTTTGTTTTTGCATTACAAACAACAATCTATTACATTTGAATGAATCAGATAACCAGCAAATATTTCTTTAAAACTTTGTTTTTTTTTAATCAAAGATTTGGTGATAAATATATATCTTTAAAAAAGATGCAAAATATAATACAATTTTTAGAAATTTTTAATACATATATCTTTTAATTTTATTGCATAGTATGATTTTTGGAGGTGGCGGGATTTGAACCCGCGTGTACAATACAAAATAAATTAAAATCTACATATTTAGTCATTTATTATTAAATAAAAAACATATTAACCCTAAAGACAAAGTCAATATATTTTGTGATTTAGTCTAGCTTTCATTTTTACACTAACCAATGCTGTAAAAACTATTTTATAATTTATTATTAGAATAATTCCAAAACTAAAAAATTTTAGATCTAATTTGCTACAAAAGCTTATTAAGCCATTGCGCCTATAGAATATCCATTGTTGTTGGATTTCCACATAAACATATTTTCTGCTTTTATTGTTTATAGTTTTTAGACTAGGATACTATAAAACCCATTGATATGCATTTAATAAATTTCAATACTGTATCGAATCCAAAAACACCCCCAATTAAAATTTTTAACTAATTAAACTTGACAAAACCTTAAACACAAGTTAACATAATATATAAATATTTGCAAGAAAATAAACTATTGCCGAAAAAGAGATTACAACAATGAAATGGCTAATAATCATATTGATAATAATTTCATTATGTGGAATCGTTTTAGAAATAACGCTACCTTTTTTAAACAAAACAACATCATTAGACATCGCAGCAAAAATGTTCAAAATACATAATTTCTTATAGTATAAATATTGAAACATTTATTTCTAAGCATCATAAATTAAAAATAAATGACATATTAATAATTAAATATTATATAAAATCTATATTTTTTTTTAAAAAATTATTCAATACCTAAAGGTTGATTATTCCCATTATTATTTGGGATTGATTCTTGTTGTGATGATTCGCGGTTTATGTTAGCCATTTCTTTAGCTATTTTATCTGGGTCAGCAACTCCTAATAATTTTAAAAATGTTTTTGATTTAGCTAAGGCAAATGCTTGAGAATTAGCTAAAAATGCTTTTAATAGTTCCTTATCAGCTTCTTTTCTGCTTTGAAATCCGCCCATTGGGTCAATAATAACATGTAATTTTATATATTTAATATTATTTTCAATAGTTTTTTTGTTGTTTAATGTTACTGGAGTATTGAATACCATCATCGCTTTATTATCTTCTTTGTCTAATGTTTCCAGTTTTAATTCATCATTATGGCTATATTGTATTAATAACATTAATAAAGCGGCTATTTTCTTTTTATTTATTTCTAATTTGTGAAATCCATAAATTTGAGTGTTTAGACTTTTAGAACTTCTAGTTTCAATAGCCAAAGCGCTCCTAGCATTAGTTGCTTCCCCTAAAACATCTGCAGTTATTCCCATTGCATTTTTAACATCTGCTTCAGCAGCACTTAAAAGACTAGAAACACCTGCCATATTTTCATTAACAGGAATTCTTGAAATTGGATTAGCTGTATATGATTGCAATATAGCTTGTGGATTATTTAATGATTGCTTAATTTCTTCTAAAGTTTGATTCGGAAACGCTTCTCGTGAAACTATAACTTTATTAGATGCAACATGACTTAATATTATTGCTCTAAGTTTATTATATGTAAGTTGTGGTGTTCTCATCGCCATTGCTGCACCACGTGGTATATTTTCACCTTGAGTTTTTTCCCATACGAATGGGATATAGCTAAATCCTTGTCCAGGAATATCTGGATATAATGGTCCAAATTCTAATAATGTATTTTTATCTGGTATAAATAAGGATCTGGTGATTCTATAATTTTGTTTAACTTTGAGCTCTTCACCATTTTTTATTAAATTTAAGGCTTCTTTTTTATTAAATGTTTCGAAATGTTGCCCATGATCTGTAATTCCAGAATATGTTTGTGCATCAGTTTTATATTGTAGTTCAATTACTTCAAAAAATTCATTAGCATCAGCACTGTTTGCAAAAGAATTATCTTTATTAATATGCGGCCATCTATTAATTATGGTTCGAACATTTAATGTTCTGATTCTTGCTACATACTCCATTTGACTTAAATCTTCAGTTTTATCTAAAGCATCATATCTCATATTAGTAGGGTCTATGTATTCATAACATATTTTATTTTCAGTTGGATCCGTATAAAGATTTACCCATCCGATTCCACAAATCAAAGCTGATTTTAATTTTAATATATCAATATTGGGCATTTGCAATTCTTGTTGATAAACAAAAGATAAATCACTTAATGCTTTAGCCATTAACTCTTTTTCTTCATCTGAGCTAAAATTTGAATATGAAAATATATTATTTTGTTTTAATTCCATCCCTAATAAATTATTTATAATATTTTTTATTAGATTGATTGTATCAGAACTAGCATTAATAGATGCCAAGTACAATAATTCTTGATCAGTCCATAAATTTCTACCTTCATAAAGGTCATATGACTTTTCTATTTCGGCATTCAAAATATTAGTAGAATTATTAGTTTTTATAAAACTCCACCTTTCTTGTGTATTTTGAAAATGTTTATCTTGTATTAAAGAATGCATAAAATTTATTTTTTATTTATATGTGAAATAAAATTGTTTTTAGGAGATAGGATTGCTGAATTACGAACCATATGGTGATACAATTTTGTTCTTAGGATCAAAATTAAAAGAGTTGTTATATATGTTTTCCATTGATTTTAATATTTCATTTTTATTTAATAATATTGAGGAAATAAATGCTGTTTTTTCTGTTATTTGTTTAGAAAAACTGTTTAAGTCTTTTTTGCTATAAGCATTAATTATTTCAGGAAGATCTGATACTATATATGAAAGTTGTTTGTTCATTATTTTTAAACATGAAAAAATAATATTTACATATTCTTTATTATTTTCCATTAATTTAGAGTTTATTAATTTATATTGTTTTTTAAAACCATCTAAATGTTTAGATGTTAAGGTATCTGATATTTGAGTGTTCATGTTAGACAAACGATTTATTGCTTTATCTTCATCACCAGTTGAATTAATTATTTCTTTAATTTTGTTGTTTATAGAAGCATGTATGGAATTTGCTATTTTTACATATTTTGGGTCTATAGCGGGCATAAGTTCAGGTAAATCAAAAGATTCTAATGTTATTTTTTTTGATTTTGCAGAATCAGATTTATCAACAGAATCTGTTTTTTGTGTTTTTTTATCTATTGGAATATCTTTTAAATCATATTCTTGTTCTTGATTTTGAGAATATACAGATTCAAGTTTGTCATAGTCAAAATCTGATCTTTGTTTTCGATCTAGTTGATATGCAGTTAATTTTGGTTGTGTTTTCATATATTATATGCTTTTTGTTATTAAGTTAATGCCATCGAATTAATGCGATTATAACATATACTATATAATAATCCATTTTTATGTTTGTAATAAAATGTAGAATGATATCTTTCGTCTAATATTAGCCTCAATGCACTCGAATCTGTAATATTTCTAGTTAATAAATTAACTTCCTCATAGGATAATGGTGCTGAACAATCTTGTTTTGTAAATCTATTTTCATCTAAAGAAACAAATAGATTTAAGTATTTAAGCTTAAAATTTTTTATGCAACTACTTAGTGAAGTTAAATATGATTTAGTTTTGGCATATGTTTTTTTATTTATATTTCTTAAAAGACGGCTAAAACATACAAACTGGTTATATGCTTTTAATGTTTTTATTTTTATCTCAGTTAACGTTTTTTTTTTACATTGTTTCCAAGAATCGAGATATTTACTATATGTTTTTGATGGATCGTTGTCGATTTTGCATGGTAAAAAGACTTGATATATCGTTTTTCTATTTGTTTTTCGTCCAGTATCTATTATTAATGAGTTTTTTGCTAATAAATGAGTACATCTACCTATTGTTCTCGGGCTAATATGCAAAAGTTTTCTAATTTCTTTTAGACCACAGGAAACATATGATTCACCAAATTTCTTTAAAAATAAAAACATATTATGTGCAGATATTGCAGTATGAGTAATATTTTTTGATAAATACAAATTTATATATGATTTTATCCAGTGTCTTTTTTCATTTTTTTTCAAAAAAAATAAACTATTTACAACAAAATAACAAGGTTTGTTTTGATTATAAGATTGATGGATAAAGTTATTAGCTTTTAGTTCTTTCATATAGCGATAAATTGAATCTCTGTTTCTCTTCATTTTAACCATTATTTTTTTTGTTGATATAAATGCGATAGATGTTTTATTATTTCTATTTGCCAGCATTAGTTGATATAGTACTTTAGCATTTGAAGTTAACGTGTTATATTTTTTGCTGATATAAAGTTTTATATATTGTTCTTGATGTGACATAATGTGTTTATATGAAATATATTATTGAATGTCAAGTTGTTTTTGTTCAATGAATTGATTTTATAGGTTGATAAAAATGGGATAGTATGTATAATAATAAACATTATATTAATTTATATTATATAAATGAACATAATACTATGTTTATTTATATATTATAAGTTATATCAGTGAGTAAAGGCTTTTATGAAAAAACGTAATAATGATGCAAATAATGGATTGCTTAGTGATAAGGAAAAAGCGCAAATAGAATTAAAACTTGCCGAATTAATTGGAGTTGAGACAAAGACAAAAAGTAATTTGTATAAATACATTGATGTTTTAATAGATGATGGAGCTTTTTCAAAAGATGAAATTACTAAATTAAATAAATTTATGGATGAAGATAGGTTAAACCCATCTAGTGTTAAAAAAAATAAAATTTTTGATAATTTAAATGGTGATATTGATAGCATGAAAGATCATGGGTTAATAGATTCCAGACATTCTTTTAAAAGAAAAATAATAAATCATTTAGTAAGGAATAATGGCTTATTGGATGGTTCTTACTCGGAAGACATTAAACGTGATAGGATAAAACAATTAATAAAAATAAGTAAAATTGATGATAAAGTTAATCAAAATGAGCAGAACATAGATGTTCTTGATGGGATTAAAGAAAATAAAGAGTTAGAAAGGCAACTAAAAGAAACTGAAACTAAACTCTCTCAAGCACAACAAAAAATAAAAGATGTTGAAATAGGTAGTGGATATAAGATAGATGATAATCCAACTAATGAAAATTCAACAAATAGCGAAAAAGATCCTATTTTTAGTGCTATATTGGAAGCAAGAAATGAAAGGTAATAACAATATTTTTTAAGGTAAATTATATATATGGCAAATAAAGAATTAATTTATAAGAACATAAAAACAGAAGGGGTTTTTTCTCCTAATATTTTTAAACAATATATACCAGAAACTAAATTTTCTCCATTTTATGGGAAATCTCCAAATTCTGCTATTTGTGTCATGAGAGTTCCAAAACATTCTGGAGGTGGTGTTAAAATTACATTATTTAATACCTTTGAATCCCAAAGTATGACACTTAATGAAGCAATAACAGGACATGAAAATGAATTAAGTGCAGAATATGCATTCATTGGGACTGAAGATTCCAAAATAGCTGTTGTCGAAAAAGGATTTCCAATTGTAGGTGATGAAATGCCTATTCTGGCAGGAATATCTCCTGAAGAAGTTCTGATGGATCAAGCTAGAAGAAATTTGGATAGAGATATTTTAAAAGCACTTTCAGAAAACATTCTCCCCAAAGCAAAATTAACTGGAGATGCAGCATACACTCATAAGTTTGTAGGGACGGAAAAGGGCGATGTTTTTCCTAGATATTTGAATGTTGACTTGGCTGAACCCAATATAGCAACATTTAACCCATTATTGGATTTGCATTATAAATTATCATCTGGAGTTGTTGAAGCAATTGTCAAGTCGGGAGATGCCGACATAGACTACTACGAAAACGCAACACCTAAAAATCTTCCTGTAATGCCAATCAGATTCTACAGGAGAGATTCTTGGCTAGTTGAAGAATATAGTTTGCTGATAGGGATGGAAGCATATTTAAAACTTTCTGCTTTTGATTTATTTAATAAACATTTTTTTTCCCCTACACCTGGTTCAATTAATAATATAGCTGGTGCTAGATATAAGGGGATGATAAATGGAATTGGCATTTATTTAGTTCCAGAATTGGACCTTTATGATTATACCAGTAGTAAGATAAGCCGTGCAGTTATACTTGGTGGTCAAGGTGCGGCTCTAGCATGGACTAGAGACCCGATGATAGTTAAGCAAGTCACAGAATACGGCACAATAAGGGGCACTGCCCTGTTAGAATGTCGTGGAGTAGAAGCTATTGCTAGGAACGCTGTTTTTCATGGCATGAAATATAATGATAAAAACAAAACAGCAGCAACACAAGTAGACGGCAAAGATATTCCTGTAAGAATGCCAGTAGGAGTAGTTCAGGTTATATTTAAGCTTGAATAGATAAAACAAACAATCAAATATTGAAATATAAATAAATGATGATAGCTACAAGATATTATATAAAGTTTAGGGCATAAAATTTATGGATGTTAGCGATATAATAAAATTAGCAAAATTACGTGCCTTTGATGGGGTTGATATAAAACCACCTGTGGATGATGTGTATTTAACTTTTTTAAATATGGTTCATTTTTATATATATTCTGAAACTGCAATGTATAATTGGTTTTTGAATATTGAATCAAGAACATTGGAAAATATGGGCGAAAGTTTTTTTAAAATAATTGCTGTGTTGAGCAATAATAGAATTATTCCTAGAGTGAGTACTGTATATGGGATGGAAAAAAAACATATTAGTCCTGGATCAACAAATGATCATTGGTTTTTAGCAAATAGAAGAATTAATGTTTCTTCAAAGCAAGATAGTTCAATAACAATTTTATATATAGCAGAACCTACCCCTTTTACTATAAACACTGAATCAATAGATATACCATATCCACCAGCATTTCATAAAACATTATTGGATGGGTTGGTATTTCAAATATTACTTCATGATACCAATGTTAATGATCCAACATTAATTGGCTACTATTCTAAATCTTGGACATCTAGTTTTAAATCATTAATCATGTATTTATCACAAGGAAGTGAAGTAGTTAACAAAATAAGATCTTCTGTTGTTACACTTTAAGGAAATGTCCATTGATTGCAATGGTAGGATAAATCCAAAAGATTCTGTGAACATAAAATATTTAGAAAATATGGTTGCAAGAGATGATGGTATTGGTGTGCGAGGTGGAGTGTCAATTATTGGTACATTGGGGAAGAAATACAAAATATTAAGATTATTTAAATTTAAAGCAGGAGGAATTACTCAAGATATATTGCATGTAGCAGAAAAAAAACCTATTGAATTAAAACAATTACCTGAATTATCGAAAAATTCAAAAACAGTATATACTTCATTGTATAATGATGAGTCTATTGTCCAATATAAAGTTCAATCGGTTGAAGGAACAAATCAATTAAAAATAGACAATAAGATTATAAACTCTCCATATACTGGGTATTACACATATGAGGGCCAGATCTTATCTTATATAAATAGTGAAATTATAGCTAGAGATGGTGAAGAAAAAACGGATGAGGACAAGACTGAGAAGCTTGTTATTCCAACATTTGATTGTTTCACCTATGTAAATACAAAAAATCATTTGATTTTAGCCAATGGTTTGGGGCCAATGATATATTGGGATGGTAAAAAAATAAAAGTATTATTTAATGTTTTTATTCTGTGCGAAGGGGTTACCAAAATTAATGGAGTTGCCCTACCAGCTGATATTTCTCCAGCAAAGTATTTTGCTGTAAGCATATTAGCAAATAACCTTCATGACCTTAATTTAGTATTGAGGCCTGGAACAAGAATACGTCTTAAAGATAATAGAAGAAAAAAAACTTATTATAATGGAACTATATATGATACAAAAATGGCTGATTATTTAAGTCTTATAATTCGTCCAAAAGACCCAAAGCAGCTTTCTACATTGCAAATGCAAGTTTCTTTTGAAAAGATATTTTTTTTGCGGGGGAAAGCTCCTAAGTTAAGCCATATATTTTTGTGTAAAAATAGGATCTTTGGGTTTATAGCCCATGAAGCAAATATGACTATATATTTTACACTGCTACCAAATAATGATTTAATGTGGTCGTTGCCTGCAGGTGGTCTATGTTATATAGATTTATCCTTTAATTATAATAAATATGATTTTTTGCAATCTATTGTTGCTTTTGGTAATAAAATTCTATTTTTTTGTGGGAAGCATATACAGATATGGAGCGGGTTTAACCCTAATGATCCCGTAAATTTTAGGTGGAATAACAATATTGATATCGGGTTATTCGATTCTCGATTATTGGCAAAATTACCAAATGATATTGTATTTGTAAGTATTAATGGAATTGAAAGGTTGAGTAAATCTTCTAATCAAAGTGGTGATATTTTTTGGAGTGAAGAACATGGAATAAAAGAATTAATGAGATATTACACATTAAAATATGTTAACAGTTCAAATAATAGAAAAACGTGTAGTTCTGTGATATGTTTGTCTGAAGATTTATTTGGGTTTAAACTTGGCAATAGTCCATTGTTTATTACATCAATTAGTAATAAAATGTTAAATTTATGGTCTGCGTTTACTGGATTATTTCAGTTTTCTAATTCTTTTTTTTCTGATGATACTAAGTTATTTTTTGTCAATAAGAATAATGTATATATGTATAATGGTTTATTTAATAACAAAAAATATACTGATAATGGGGATCCTATTAAAATATATTGGAAAACAAAAGCAATTAAATTAAACAATCCACTTGTTGTTAAATGGGTGAATCCTGTTTTGAAGTATAATTATGCTTTTCATTTAAAACGATTTAATAAAATTCAAATGTTTATCTCTAAAGATATTACTAAAGAAAATAATATCATAGATATTATTCCTGTTGACAAAGGAGATGTGATGGGATCTAGGGTGCTAAATATATGGCATAATGATAATGGGCTCCATTTCCCATTAGATAATAAACATACATCTATTTCATTATATAGAATAAGATTATCTCTTTTAGACTTTACTGTTATGATATCTGGTGATATAATTGATAGTGATTTTAAAATTGAAGGCATTAAGCTATTAGGATATTAATAAAATGATTTTTTACAAACGTCCCGAAGGATCATGGAAGGGTAGCAATGTTTTCAATTATGACAAATTTGAATCATTGACTAGGATGCAATTGCCAGTTACAGCTGATATGTTGGATGGTGATATTAATTACATTATAAGTTCATTAAATGATCTACATGATTTTGTTAAACTTTCTGGTGAATCATTGTTGCTTTCTTTTTTAAGAGAATCTAAAGATGGGGTTCTTGTTTTAAAATCAGATCAAATCGAAAAGACTATTGAAATTAAACCAATTGAAGATATAGCTACTAAAGCGGCCGAGCTGATAGACAAGGATGCAATGACTATTGAGCCGGGGGCTATAGATAGTAAAAAATTAGCAAACAACAGTGTAATAACAGACAAAATATTAAATAGTAATGTCACTGATGCTAAAATAGCTGATGGTATTCAAGGCAGCAAAATTAAAAAAGGAACTCTAGGATATAAGGCTTTGTCGGAAGATTGTTTGAAATCAATAGAACTAAAAGTTCTTGGGAAAATAAAAGCTGTTGGTTCTATTACAATAAAAAATGGAGCATTATTGGAAAACGACTACTTTACATTAAAGTCTTTTAATATAAAAGGGATGATAGAAGGCCTTCTGAATAAAAA